>NZ_VSZO01000039.1 GCF_008312935.1 Roseiconus lacunae
TAGCCTGACGAACAAAGTGGTGCACCGCAGTCGGCGAGTTGGGTTTACATTTGTGTTTACATCACTCGCGCCGACGCGGTGACCACAATCGTTCCCCGACTGATTGCATTTCTCGCAACGGTGATCCAACATCAAAAGTTTTCGACTCCACGTTGACGAAAAACACCTCAACACCGGTGTCCATGAATACATGGCATGCTTCACTGCTGATTGCACGGTCACGACCGATGGTGGACCGCTAATTGACCTCAGCGTTGCCTGCGATATCCCGAGCTTCCTGAATGAACCACACTATCACGACGAGACTAAGTCATACCTCG
This sequence comes from Roseiconus lacunae, assembly GCF_008312935.1. NCBI lineage: Bacteria > Pseudomonadati > Planctomycetota > Planctomycetia > Pirellulales > Pirellulaceae > Roseiconus > Roseiconus lacunae. The sequence goes on from NZ_VSZO01000039.1 coordinate 321, forward strand.
AATCTGCCCTGGAACACATCGAGCGTGGACTCGGATATGCCTTGCTCCATCGACGGTACGGTCTGCGTGTGGTCCTTACTGACCTGCGACTGCATCCCATCGACTACCAGCCGCTATACTTGACGCTTCACACCTATTACTACGCTCGTCGTCAACTTGAAATGCTTGACAACAAAGACCGAATCCAGCACGACAAGAGCGGGGAACCATGAAATGCACGGGAGGACGGGAGTTGCGTTTGTTCCTATGCTTGAAAGTCTTTCGCCCGTCCCCCGTGATTTCTACCGTTATCGCAATCTAAGTATGAATCGACCGTCGCTACCAGAATTGACGCTTCAAGACGGCGACCTTTTTGGTGCGGCGATGCTCATCCCAGCATTCGCTTCCGATCTATCGACTTGGACCGTGACGATTCACAAGCATGGCTTGTTGACTCAGACCGTATTGATCTCGCAACCTCCAACATTTGAGGGGCACATTGCTACGTTGCGTCAACATGTACCAGCCAAGCAGCTCGAGAATTTGAAACGAATCGTTCACGATGATTTCATGCTGACGTTTTCCGATTTTCCCTCGATCGCAATGACTGACCAACAGACTACGCGGCTTGTGGTTCGCATGCACGGCAAGACAAATGTCATCGACGCGTATGGTGCTCACGCAATCGCAATGCTGGGGACCGACGCGGACAGGAAGAAAGCAGAGAAATACTGCCGGCTATGGGACGCCATCGTCGATTTAGCTCCATTCACACCCTACACTGATTGAAGCGATAACCATGCCGTGCACCGAAGGACGGGAGTCGACGGTTTTGAAGTGGTTAAATTCTTGGCCCGTCCTCGGTGACGGCCGACGTTCCGCTAACTACAAATTCGCAATGGCAGTCAATCCATATTCCCCAGCAACAGCGACGGACCTTGCGGATCTTGTTCCGGTCGGTCCCACGGGGCCGGCACGAATTGGTAACGGGCCATCGGTTGTCATTGCTCTCGGAGGTCTTTGCGGATTCTTGGTTGCTCTCCCTCTAATGCAACGACAGAATCTGTGGGGGCTCGTAATCGCAGTCGCAGGCTGGGTGATTGGTGGACTTATTTATCGCCAGATATCTGCGAAGTGGCCGCACGATCCGTTTGTTCGTCGACGGCAGTTCGCAATTTCTGTTGCGGCAGTGACGATTCCGCCGACCGTGACGTTTGGTTTCTTCGGCTTCTTGGGCACACAATACCCGCATCTAATCGTCCTGGCCGAAATCCTCGGTCTATCGATAGTTGCGGGAGTGGTTGCTAGCGGGACTCGACGTTTTCGACCGACGTCTGACATCGCGGAACCAGACGATGCACGTGAGCCGCCGAGTTGAGTTTATTGAAGTGGTCAGACGTTCGCGGCGACCACGTGATCGTTACCGTTCGTCGTGCTTGGTCACGTTCGTTGGTTCTTCGAACTTTGAATTCGGATCAACGCACAAGCCGGATATGGTGACTGCAGTCGGCCCATCGGGTTTTGACGCGACCTCTGTTTCCTGGTGATCGCTCTTGAAGTCGCGGTTTGATAAACGTTTCTAACACCCAACAATCGCCAACGTCGATTCGTGATCCGATACACCCATTGCTTCGTTGCGGTGGAGTCTTCGATTGGCCCCAACAATCGATAACGGCCTGACGATCGGTCAACCGCCGACTTCGGTACTTCGGTTTGCACACACTATGCTGTTCCCGACCCAGACTGATGGATTGCCCCACGGCATTCAACCATCGCTACAATGAATCACGACCGTCCAACACCACGCTGGCGGCAACCGTAAACCGACGAACCAATCGATGCACGTGAGTCGCCGCGTTGAGGTTGTTGGAGTGGTTCGTCAACCGCGGCGACCACGTGATCGTCACCGTTATGGCCATTCATCGACGCGACAACATGAATTGCAACTGGAACTCCGATGGCAAAGAAGACCACTAAGAAAAAGGCTGACTCTCAAAAGCGAACACGCACTCGTAAGTCCACAGTTTCTGGTGACGCTTTACCGCGACGGACGCTGGAACAGGCGATGCGGATACCTGAAGTCCTTCATTCGACGTACGCGGGAATATCCGCGTCGCGAAAGGACATCTGTGGCACCCTTGAAATTGGCGAGACATCGCCGAACACCCATTACCTCCTGTCGGCTGCTCAAGCCTATGGATTGATTACTAAGGAAGAGGATCAGTTTCTTCTTTCTGAGACCGGCCGCAAGATTGTCGCACCGACATTTGAAGGTGAAGATCGCGAAGCTCAAATCAAGGCGATACGAACGCCCACACTGCTGAGTCAGTTTTACACTGACTACGATGGGCATTCTCTGCCATCGGAGCAACACTTCCCCAATGTCTTGGAGAGCAAATTCAATGTTCCCCGAGACCGAGTGGATGAGACGATTCGCTTGATCGTCGACAACGGCCGCTTCGTCGGCATCTTGAACGAGACCGCAGACGGCACACTTCATCTGAACATCGGTGGTATTCCTACGATCGATGATGATGATACTGCGGACAAGCTAGAGGATCCGGAAGACATTGATGAAGGAGAGGCAGACGGCGATTGGTCTAAAATCTGTTTTTACATTACGCCCATCGGCGAAGACGGAAGCGACGCTCGAAAACATTCGGACATGATGTTAACGCACTTGATCGAACCGGTTGTCACGGAGCTTGGCCTTAAGGCCGTACGTGCAGACAAGATTGAGAAATCCGGATTAATCAGCCAACAGGTATTTGAACACCTCGTTAAATCGCGGCTTTGCATTGCCGACCTCTCTTTCAGCAATCCAAATGCTTTCTACGAACTCGGTGTTCGGCACATGACCAAGCGTCCTACAGTTCAAGTGATCCGCAAGGGGGATCGGATTCCTTTCGACGTATCGCAGGGACGAACAATAATTGTCGATACGTCCGATGTATACACGATAATGGATCGGTTTGATTCTGCACGACGCGAATTGCGAGAACACGTCAAGGCAATAGTAGACTCTGGCGTTGAGGTTGCTGGCGACGACAACCCTGTCGTCACGTACTTGCCAGGGCTCACCGTTAAACTACCCAAATAGCCCATAACAATCCGTTGCACACGGAGCCGCGGGCAGCGCGGTTTGGTGCGATCAACATCGTTTGCCGCGGCCCGGTGAACGGTGACGTTCCCCAATTTGATTACATGCGTGTTGTCTCCTCTCTAATTGTTTTGCTCCTCATCAGCACACTCGGATGCGACAACGTTTTCGTTGACGCGCCGTTCGGCGATCCGCTGCCCGATCGAACGCTCGAGTCTTTTCGCGGAACATGGGCTGACAAGCAGGGGAACGTCTACTTCGTCGAAGTTGCTGCGAAGAGCGACCTCGTCGTTGGCTTCACGAAATGGAACTCCAAAACAGACGCCTTTGAAACACAAAGCGTTCCTGTGTCGATTCGAACAGTTCAAAACCGAACGTTCTTGTTCATCCCGCCGGACACTCACAAGGAGGATCGACTGGTTTTCGTTTGGCTCTCCGATATTCAAGATGGCCGCATCTACGGAAGGGCGTGCAACCCAGACGCTTTTCGCGAGGCGGTACTCTCTGGGACATTGGGCGGTCAGGTTGTACGCCGAAAGAACGACCACTTTAATGTCAGGCTTGAGGCGTCGGATCAACTTGGAGCGTTTCTGGCATCTCCCGACGGTGCCAGCTTCTTTGACGAGCAAAATGACCAACCACTTCGTCGCCTTGCGTTCCGAGCGGATGGGGAACCAGCGGATGCACGTGAGCCGCCGAATTGAGTTTCTTGAAGTGGTAAGGCATTCGCGGCGGCCACGTGATCCGTATCGTTCGCGATGCCATCCGACGCCCGGTGGTGTGGCCCACTGTTTCTCTGCGATCTCTAGAATCGCTAACGGTTCTTCGATGATCGATGGTTTTGTTCCGTGCTCAGAAGAAGCTCATCGCCTGTCGATGTTGCTTCAGATCGCAGACGGTTTGACAGATGGCGACTAACCAACGCCTGATGGGAGCGGCGCTTGGCACGCTACACTCCAATGTCGCCAATCGCTATGTCACGTGACCTCTGTTTCCTGGGATTCGCTTCGAATATCGCGGGGCAGTTGATCGTATTGGATGCGAGGTTGTTCTTCGATTCACTTGATTTGACGCACAAGCGGATGCGGACAACCGACGCCTGACTGGAACGCCGGATGTCACTTCAGGTATTCAATCGGTTACACTGGCAAATGGCGACGGTGCTTCGTGCTGTCGTTGCGCGGGCTCGCGAACAATCGGATGCACACGGAGCAACGGAGTCGGGGACCTTTGGGTTTTAGTTTTTACTTGATCGCCGTTGCCCGGTGATCCTAGCCGTTCCACTCGGGTCATGCTCGTGACCGACGCCTGTCGATGATGTTCGTGATCTCAACGCTCGTTGGCCCAATTGATTTCACGGGACCTCCGTTTCCTGTTGATTCGCATTTGATGTCGTGGTTCTGATTCGTGAATGATTGACTGGCCTGACTGCGACTCGGCTGGTGGTAAATTTGATGACGGTTGGCCCACCTGATTTCGTCGGACCTCTGTTTCCCGGGATTCGCATTTGATGTCATGGTTTCAAAGGCTGCCAAATCGATTGATCCGACCGATACTGCCGGTGTGACGACTGGAGATTTCCCTTGGCGGTTTTGGCTTGATAGACTGTCTTTCAGCGGCGATGGTTCCGACTGTCGCCGATCGTAAGCAACGTGGAACAATGCGATGCACACCGAGCCGCGGAGATGTTGTTGTTGAAGTGGTTGATCGTCCGCCGCGGCCGGGTGATCGCCAGCGTTCGTCGTGCTACTTCACGTTGGTTGGTTCATTCACCTTCGAGGCCGGATCAAAATCGACGCCTGTCGTTGTGACTGGAAACGGCCCATCACTTCGTGACGCGACCTCTGTTTCCTGTTGATCGCTCTTGATGTCACGGGTTGATAGATCATCGTCTCCAATCGGATGATGGCTTGGTGATTCGCAACGCAAGTTACTTTCGCCGTACCGGAAGACTCACGTAGGGGCCCATTAATTGGCAACGGAACATCAGTCGCCTATCGATCGCACCTGATGTTGCGGTTTGGTCGTCGCGCCTGTCCCATCGCATAGACTCACGTACCGGCCCATCCAATGACGACGAAACCTCTGTCGCTTGTTGATCGCAATCGTAGTCACGGTTTACCATCGTAATCCCACTTGACAATAAGGCCCATCACCACGCAGCGATTGCTACAATGGTTCTGGCCCGTCCAACTTCCAGCCGGCGGCAAACGTAGCCTGACGAACAAAGTGGTGCACCGCAGTCGGCGAGTTGGGTTTACATTTGTGTTTACGTCACTCGCGCCGACGCGGTGACCACAATCGTTATCCCAACCTGCTATTTTGATTTCACCTGATCTGACACGATTGACGTTCGCGGCTAGTCGCTGGCGATTTTTCATCACTACTGCCGCAAGCAGTCTCTCTATTGGGATCGCAGTTTATTGCCTTACGCGGTGGGCTCAGATTCCGTATGGATGGGCGGTGTTTATCGTTGTGATTCGCGCGGCTTTCTGGGCCTGCGTGGTCGACATCCGGAATTTTGATGTCAATGTGCATGGACCAACGCTTTCTGGCCCAACCTTGATCTTTAGCTCCCAACCGGCATCCATCGACATGAACGACGTCGATCCGGAATTCGTCAGCGAGTGGCTCGGTGTTTTCTCCGTACATGATTCAACTGGAAAAGAAGTCATGGCACACTACCGGTACTACATGCCTGAAGATCGAGTGCTTCTTCGTGAACTCATCCAGCGCCTTCGCCGACCACGACATAGTGAATCTGTGGGATAACAATCGGATGCACGACGAGTCGCCGAGTTGTGTTTATTGAAGTGGATGATCACTCGCGGCGACCGCGTGATCGCCAACGTTCGTCGTGCTACATCACGTTCGTTGGTTCATTCATCTTCGAGTGCGGATCAAATCCGACGCCTGTCGTCGCGACTGAAATCGGGCCCATCGCATTATGACGCGACCTCTGTTTCCTGGTGATCGCTCTTGATGTCACGGTTTGATAGATCATCTTCTCCAACCGGATGGTGGCTTGGTGATCCGCAGCGCAAGTCACTTTCGTCGTGCCGGAAGACTCGCGTAGTGGCCCATTGCTTGGCAGAGGAACATCAGTCGCCTATTGATCGCACCTGATGTCGCGGTTTTGTTGTCGCTCCTGCCTCATCGCATTGATTCACGTACCCGTCCATCCATTGGTAACGGAACCTTTGTCGCCTGTTGATCGAATTGGTGGTCACGGTTTGGCATCGTAATCCTGGCTGATGTTGACGCCCCATGTCATTCAAGCGATTGCTACAATGAATTACGACCGTCCAACTTCCAGCCGGCGGCAAACGTAGCCTGACGAACCATGTGATGAACGGGAGTCGCGGGCGCTGCTGTTTCCTGAGTTCAGGATGTTTGGCCGCGACCCCGTTATCACCACCGTTCGCAATGCCATCCGACGCCCGGTGGTGTGGCCCACTGTTTCTCTGCGATCTCTAGAATCGCTAACGGTTCTTCGATGATCGATGGTTTTGTTCCGTGCTCAGAAGAAGCTCATCGCCTGTCGATGTTGCTTCAGATCGCAGACGGTTTGACAGATGGCGACTAACCAACGCCTGATGGGAGCGGCGCTTGGCACGCTACACTCCAATGTCGCCAATCGCTATGTCACGTGACCTCTGTTTCCTGGGATTGGCTTTGGGTGTCACGGAGCAATTGTTCGTATTGGATGCGAGGTTGTTCTTCGATTCACTTGATTTCACACACAAGCGGATGTGGACAACCGACGCCTGACGGGGATGCCGAATTTCCTCTCATGCTTCCAATCGGGTACACTGGCGAGCAGCGACGATGCTTCATACTGTCGTCACGCCCGGGCTCGCGAACAATCGGATGCACACGGAGCAACGGAGTCGGGCGCCTTTGGGTTTTAGTTTCTACTCGATCGCCGTTGCCCGGTGATCCTAGCCGTTCCGCCACTGACACCTACTGATTTCACGGAAATCAATCGTTGACACTCAAGGACGGCATCGAATTCATCGCTTCGGTGACCATTATGGGTTCGCTGATGTTGTTCACTCCGCTGTGGGGGCCGCGGTTGGTCTGCGGAAAACACCCAGGGCGTCTGCACAAGCACTGCCCCAATCAGATGCGGTTTTCGCTCCGGGACATTGCTTGTCTCTTCGTTTACCTCGCTATCGCAAACGCACTTTTTCAATTGATCCGCGGCGAATACCGATTCTTCCCGACACTCTCTGTTCTCATGCCGGTCTTGGCAAATCTGTTTGCAATCCTTGCTTGGATTTTGGCTTTCCGATTTGCTGATCGCTGGAACATCGCGTCAACATTCGGAAGAGTGCTGGCAATGCTGGTCTTCTTTCCGTTGTCAGCCGTTGCCGTAGCTCAGGGGTGCATGTGTTGTCTCATGCTGCTCTCAGGTCTGGAAGCATTCTCGGACGGATTCATTTCCGGCATTACTCAATACGTCAGCTCGCCCATTTCAATCGCCGCATGCGGTATGATGCTGTTCAGCCTCGTGATGATTTACGCGCTTCGCCGCTCATGGCGTGTAATGGTATCCAGAATGGCGGAACCATCGGATGCACCCGAGTCGGCGAGTCGGGCGTTTTGACAATGGAAGATTTCTCGCGCCGACCGGGTGATCCGCACCGTTCGTCTTGCTACTTCACGTTCGTTGGTTCATTCATCTTCGAGTGCGGATCAGATCCGACGCCTGCGTTGTGGCTGGTACTGGGCCCATTGCTTCGTGACGCGACCTCTGTTTCCTGGTGATCGCTCTTGATGTCACGGTTTGATAGATCATCGTCTCTTATCGGATGATAGCTTGGTGATTTGCAACGCGAATCGCATCCGTCATGCCGGATGACTCGCGTAGATGCCCATTGCTTGGCAGAGGAACATCAGTCGCCTATTGATCGCACCTGATGTCGCGGTTCGGTTGTCACTCCTGGCTTACCGTATTGATTCACGTACCGGCCCATCCATTGGCCACGGAACCTCTGTCGCCTGTTGATCGCATTGGTGATCACGGTTTGATATCGGAATCCCGCTTGACATTGACGCCCATCACCATGCAAGGATTGCTACAATAAATTACGACCGTCCAACTTCTAGCCGGCGGCAATCGTAGCCTGACGAACAAAGTGGTGCACCGCAGTCGGCGAGTTGGGTTTGCATTTGTGTTTACGTCACTCGCGCCGACGCGGTGACCACAAAACGTTCGTCGTGCTAAGTCACGTTCGTTGGTTCATTCACCTTTGACAGCGGATCAGATCCGACGCCTGTCGTTGTGGCTGGACTTGGGCCCATTGCTTGTTGACGCGACTTCTGTTTCCTATTGATCGCATCTGATGTCACGGTTTGGTAAACGTTTCCAATACCCAACATTCGCCAACGTCGGTTCGTGATCCTATACGCCCATTGCTTCGTTGCGGTGGAGTCTTCGATTTGCCCCAACACTGGATACCAGCCCAGCGATCGGCTGTCGATTGACTCCGGCACCACGGTTTGCACACACTATCCTGGTCCTGCTCCAGACTGATGGATCGCCCCAAGTCACTCAACGATGGCTACAATAGGTCACGTCCGTCCAACTTCATGATGGCGACAACCGTAAATCGACGAACCAAGTGATGAACGGGAGTCGCGGGCGCTGCTGTTTCCTGAGTTCAGGATGTTTGGCCGCGACCCCGTTATCACCAACGTTCGTCGTGCTTGGTCGCGCTGGTCGGTTCTTCTAGCTTTGAGTTTGGAACGACGCACAAGCCGGATAGGGTGACTGTAGTCGGCCCACCG
>NZ_VSZO01000040.1 GCF_008312935.1 Roseiconus lacunae
GTGCATCCGATTGTTCGCGAGCCCGCGCGCAACGACAGCACGAAGCACCGTCGCCATTTGCCAGTGTAACCGATTGAATACCTGAAGTGACATCCGGCGTCCCAGTCAGGCGTCGGTTGTCCGCATCCGCTTGTGCGTCAAATCAAGTGAATCGAAGAACAACCTCGCATCCAATACGATCAACTGCCCCGCGATATTCGAAGCGAATCCCAGGAAACAGAGGTCACGTGACATAACGATTGGCGACATTGGAGTGCAGTATGCCAAGAGCCGTTCCCATCAGGCGTTGGCTAGTCGCCATCTGTCAAACCGTCTGCGATCTGAAGCAACATCGATAGGCGATGGGCTTCTTCTGAGCACGGAACAAAACCAT
>NZ_VSZO01000041.1 GCF_008312935.1 Roseiconus lacunae
CAGTCTACGAAAAGCTAAAACTTGTGTAGATACCAATGCCCAGTGGGAGAGTGAAATGACTTAAGCCGAATCTTTCGTGTTCAACTGCTTAGCATCTAGCCACTAGCCACTCTCTTCCCCTGGCCCCCCATCAGCCGCGACGCGCTAGCGTGCGGTTCCTACATCCTTGTTCGCCATTCCCACCCAACCGCGAGCGATCGCTCTTCGGCCCAACTTTCTAGCCGCTCGCATCTAGCCACTAGCCACTCACTCCCATCCGTAAACCTCCACCATCCTTTCCATTCGTCGACGGAAACTAAACCGCTCCTCCACCGTCTTCCGTCCCGCCTCGGCCAACCGCGCTCGCTTTTCGGGGGCGTCGAGCAGCGAACGGACCGCGTCTTGGATTGCGTCCGCTCGGCCGACATCGATCATCACGCCGTTTTCTCCGTCGTCAATCAAATCCGGCATCCCAGCAATGTTCGTCGAGACAACCGGGACGTTCATGGCCATCGCTTCGAGCACCACGTTGGGCAGCCCTTCACGGTAGCTACTCAACACGTACAGATCGGCCGCCCGGTAAACAACGCGCGGGTCGGCGACGAAACCGAGCAACTTGATCCGATCGCCGAATCCGCTCGCGTCAATCTGAGATTGCAAGGCGGCACGGAATGCCCCGTCGCCGGCGATGACCAAGCCCACGTCGCGTCCTTGGCGGATCAAATCGACGGTCGCTTCGATGAGCAAGTCGAAACCTTTTTCATCGGACAGCCTTCCAACTGCGGCAACCAACTGGATCGATGTAGGTAGCCCCAGTTGCGTCTTTGCCTCTGCCGACGGAAGGTCGAAGTCATAATCATCGAGCGCGATGGCGTTGTCGATCAACGACAATCGCGACGGTTCGACCCCCAGTCGCTGGCAGTCTTCGAAAAGGTCACGCGAGACGCAGACCACTTGCTCGTATCGTGAGAGGCACCATCGATCGATCGCATAGTACAGCGGCGTCTTCCAAGTCTTTTGTACCCATCCGTGGACCGTCGTCGCCAGTCGCATCTCCGGAAAGTGCTTTCGCAATAGCAAGCCGATCAGATTCGACTTGTAGTCATGCCCGTGCCAGATCAGACGAGACGAAGCAGAAGTGGCGAGTGGTGAAGGATGCGTGGCGAGTTCAGCTTCAAAGGTTTCGGGAGCCCCTGATTGTTCGCGCGAAGACACTTCGCCGCCCACCGTTCTCGCCTGGCTCTCTCTGGTCTCCAGCAGACGTTCCACCGCCTGACGCATCCGTTTAACAACTCCGAAATCCTTGATCCCGAAGTCATCGACTTCGACCAGCGGGGCCCGTTTTTGCTGGGCACGCTGACGAATAATCTCGAACCCAACATCACCGGGGTGACGCAGGTAGACGCACTGGGAATCGAAACCCAAGTCATCGAGAAATCGCGGCGAATTAAGGATTGTCTTTTCCGGCCCACCGCCCTGTCCACTGATCACACGGGTGTGAAGCACCAGCGGCCGCATCTGAAAACTCACGTTCGACTCCTGTAGTCACCATCAAGCATTGCATCCATCGAAGCCGCGTCATCGGCGCCCGCGATCGTCGTCAGCCTATCCCAACGGGGGACAATTGTATTCCGCCCAACGATCCCGATGTCCGCAAAATCAGCAATCCCCCGACACCAGATCCACCTCCCGTCGCGGAAGCCGCCGAGGCTTTCGGTGAGCACGGATTCCCCACCGAAACGCCCTGCGCGTTCCGTTACCCCGGAGAGCGTACCGCTCTTCGAATCCTCGCCCCCCATCAATGCCTTCCTTCTTCCTTCTTCCTTCTCCCAACTAGCAACTAGCAACTAGCAACTAGCAACTCTCCTCTCCCCCGACGGTTTCCATCCAGCCTGCTTGCTCTTCGCCCAACCATCCTGCCCGGTCGCCGACTTGCGACGAAAAACTGCCCCGTTTGGCAACTTCCCGCAGATTTCTAACCTAAATACAGGTGTGCCCATGGTTCGGCCCAACGCTTGCATCATGGCTGAAGCGATGATCGCCCCCTGATCGCCATCAAACGCCTATGAAGGAGGCGGATGTCGCCATTGTGCTCTTGGGCCCCATTTTGGTACCGGCACAGGCCTTCACACCAACGGCGGCGCAATGGCAACCACTTCCGATCTATTCAGTCATATCACGGGGCATCTCGACACAAGAGTCCCCATGCCTACACCTGTCTCCGACCGACTTCGACCGACCTTGCGTTCGGCATTGCAATCGATTGTCGGAGACGCGAACTTCTGGGACGACACGGCGGTTCGCCGCGAGTACAGCAAGACGACACTTCCCACGTCAACTTTCTCGGCGGCCATTGTGCGTCCCGAATCTGCCGATCAAGTCCAGCGAATTGTACGGAAGCTAGGCGAATTCGGCGTCCACTGGCACTGTTTCAGTCGGGGCAAAAATTGGGGGTATGGCGATCGCTGTGCCGCAACCGATGGCCAGGTGCTGATCGATCTGGGGCGGATGAACCGGATCGTCGAGATCAATGAAGAACTCGCCTACGCGGTGATCGAGCCCGGCGTCTCGCAAGGACAACTCGCTGGCGAGCTGCTCAAACGCGGCTCGCGTTTGATGCTCGATGTGACCGGGGCAGGCCCGGACGCCAGCATCGTCGGCAACATCCTGCAGCGAGGATTCGGGCACACGCCCTACGGTGACCGCTTCTCGCAATCGTGCAATTACCAGGTCGTACTACCCAATGGCGATTTAACGCACACTGGGTTTGGCGACATCGATGCTAGCCCAGTCGGTCATGTCTATCCGTATGGGCTGGGGCCGAATATCCAGGGGTTAATGCCACAAAGCCAGAACGGGATCGTCACTCGGATGACGATCTGGTTGATGCCTCGCCCCGAAGCGATCGATGGGTTCGGGTTCAAGACCGATGACGACGCGACCTTCAGCGAGATCGTGGACTGCATCGGTCGTCTGCGACAAGCCGGTGTGATCGACAGCGTCGTTCACCTTGCCAACGATTTAAGAGTCGCATCGTCGCAGCCGATCATGCAGACGATCCAGTCGAGCGATGGACCACTGACCGACGATCAGCGACAACGGATCCGCAAGGAACTAAAGATCGGTCGCTGGAACGGACTGGGCGGCCTGTATGGGCCTCGGTATTTAGTCGACGCCAAGCGTGATGAGATCAAGCGAACGTTGGGCAAACACTGCAAAGTACGCTTCTTCAAGCAGTGGCAGGTCAGCTTGCTAAAGACGGCGTCGACGAGGGCGCCCGATTGGAGAATCGTGAATCGATTCAAGAACTTCGTTCACACGATCAGCGACGTGAACGATTTGCTATGCGGTGTGCCCAACGCCAACCATTTGGAAGGCGCGTTCTACCGCAACCGTCCCGATTCCGGCGAAGTGACCGACGCGGGACTGATCTGGACGGCTCCGGTGATCCCCTGCCGAGGCGAAGACGCGTTGAAGCTAGTTGAGACGATGGAGCCAATCGCGAACGAACATGGATTCGACTTCCCCATCACAATCTCGCCCGTCGTCCCCCGCTTTGCCGTCTGCATCACCAACCTCTCCTTCGACAAGCAAAACGAGCGCCAAGCAAGAGCCGCCGGGGAGTGCAGCCGGAAACTGAAGCAGGCCTTCAGGAGAGCAGGCTATCCGAGTTATCGAAAATCGAGTGTCGCCGAGCGGTGAATGGAGATTCGGTTTTGCCGAGCCCCCCCTCTGTGCCGACATACGTGAGACAACCGTTAAATTGCTTAACGTTGAGGGCACAGAGGGGCGCGCGATAGATACTGGCGATTGGGTTTAGGGGCAAGCAATACGACCAACGGGTTAAAAACGATTTGCAGAACGGTTCAGCGAACTAGATCATAGGGGAGGTGCAGCAGAACGAATCAACACAATCGACGTACTTTGCTAAGTCACCTTGCCCGCACTTACCGCAGCAAACCCGACCAATGACTAAGAAAGGTCCGACGGGTGCTCCATCACCAGATCGAACGCATTGCTCCTGTAGATTTCCTTGATAGGCTTCCATCGCTCCCAGCCGACGTGCGTCGGGAGTCGGTCGTGGAGAAGCACCTTCCTTTCGTTTGGTTCGACGCAGACTTAACATGCATTGGGGCCGCTAGATGCGTCTCCTGCAGTACAGGTTTGTCTTCATGAAATCCGCGCAGTGCTGAATTGCAACTCTAAGTCAAGTCACAAAGTCGTTAACGCATTTCGCTGATTCAACATTACGAACCTGGGCTCTGCGGCTTGGACCAGTTGTGACGCTGGTGCCTGGTAGTGCGGGTGGTAGGCGGCAAAGTCTTCGAAATCGCTTTGAATTCCCCAATGCCTTCGTCTTCATTCTGTAGAAATGCCGATGACGAGTTCAGCCGTACCGTCGCGGTGACCGGCCCTTACGCGGTCGGAACGTATCAGCTATTAACCAACGGCCACCGGAATGCCTGCCGACTTGAACTTGACGACCAGCTCGTTCACTCCTGGTATCGTTCAAGGGGTGAGAACTCCGCATCGTGCCGACGGGAGCAACGGACGAATGAACGATGCGATTTCGGCGTGGAAGGCGTTGCTTGGAAACGATCGAGTCATTACCGAACAAGCCGAACTCCATCGCCGCAGCGCCAATGCGGTTGGAAGCGACGTCGTTCCGATCGCGATCCTTCGCCCAACTGAATCAAGACAGGTTCAGCCTCTGGTTGAAATTGCCTCGCGTTTTCGAACCCCGATTTATCCAACCAGTACAGGACGAAATTGGGGCTACGGTGCGGCGAGTCCAGTTGTTTCTGGCTGCGCCGTCGTCGATCTCTCCGATCTCAATACGATCCATTTCGTTGACGAGAAACATGGGTTGATTCGCGTGGAACCCGGGGTGACCCAGGGCTTGCTCTACAACTATTTGAACGCCCGTAATCTGAATTGGATGGTGCCGGTCCACGGAGGCGGACCAGACTGCTCGCTGCTGGGAAACGCACTTGAGCGCGGGTACGGGTTAACGCCGACGACTGACCACTTCTTAGCGTTAACGTCGCTGAAGGCGATTTTAGCGGACGGCACGATCTACGAATCTGCGTTTCGATCGATGGAGGCTGATGTCATCGCCGCGGCGCATCGTTGGCAAATCGGGGCCTACCTCGACGGCATTTTTAGCCAGGGAAATTTTGGCGTTGTGACTGATGCGACGTTCATCCTCAAAGAACGTCCGGAGCATGTAGAGGCATTTTTCATTCGTATTCCCGATGACAACAACTTGGCCGAGTTCGTTGAACATCTCGGCAGCATCCTTCGTTCCTTGGATGGCGTTGTTACCGGTGTCAACCTGATGAATGAACGGCGGGTGCTTTCGATGTCGAGGCCCTACCCGAAAGGAACAGTTGGGAGCAACTCGACGATCCCGGACGACCTCCTGAAGGAATACACGTCGCGTGCAGGAATCACTCGGTGGACCGTGGCAGGAGTCATTCATAGTGTGAATGGGTTCGCACGCAACACGCGGCGGGAGATTAGAAAACGACTTCCCAGAAGCTGCTCGCGGCCCATTTTTATGAATCGCAAGCGAATCGCGATGGCGAAACGGGCAACATCTGTCTTGCCAGTTTCTAGACAAAGCTATCGCCAGCAGCTTGCGTCGATCGATGCTTTCATCGATTTGGCTGAAGGCCGTCCGCGCCGTATCGCGTTGCCACTAGCCTATTGGCTCACAGGAGACGAACCAGCGGAAAAGACGGCTATGGATCCGGCAAAGGATGGTTGCGGTTTAATCTGGTACAGCCCGCTGATTCCGATCGATCAAAACGTGGTCGATGCATACATCAAAATGGTCGAATCCACGTGCGTTGAACACGGAATTGAACCGTTAATAACATTGACGAGCCTATCCAGTTGCCACTTTGATTCGACTGTGCCAATACTCTTTGATCGCAACGATTCGTCTGCCGTCGCGCGAGCGCACGCGTGCTACGATTCGCTGTGCGAGCGAGCCAAGCGGCTCGGATGCGTCCCGTATCGTTTACCGACGATTACGCTGGCAAAACGCCCGAACCCACTGACCGACCTTCCAGCCACGGTACTTCACAACGCAATCAAGGATAGGCTCGATCCGTACAACATCATCTCCCCGAGTCGCTACTAAACGAAAATCCTCGATCGCTTCACTGATGGTAGCGTTGACCTGCTACTCCGATCGGTGGAGTGATTATGAAATTAAGGACGATAACAGCAAACGACAAACGTCTCCCGTATTTCACCATAGCTAAACCGATGCTAAACCCCCTCAGTCTCCTTCCGGTCGCGTTTGGGCAAGCCTTTTACCGCCAGACGCTCAAACGGACCCCCGAACCGGAAGTCATGGATTCACCGGAGAGTGTTGCGCAATACGAGGATGCGGACAAAAGCAAATTAGCAATCGTCTACGCGGCAGTATTAGACCGAGTGCACAGAATGAAAACGAAGTCCTCTGGTGGGCGTGCTATCGATCTTTGTTGCGGACCTGGGCACTTCACATTGATGCTTGCCAAGTACTTTAATTTCGATGAAGTCATCGGCGTAGATCGGTCCGACAGAATGCTTGAGAATGCGAGAAAGCGAATTGATCAGGCGGAAATGGGAACGCGCGTCAAGTTCGTTAAAGCAAATGCTACGGATGTCCCTTTCGAATCAAACAGCTTTGACGTTGTGACCTGTAATGATGCGGCTCACCACCTGCCAAATCTGAAGGTCGTGCGTGAGTTAATTTGCGAGATGGAAAGACTTTCTTCAGCGACGGGAATTTGTGTACTCTCCGATTTAGTGAGGCTCAAAACAGAAAGGATCACCGAGCTTTACACAAAAACACTTGGGGAAGATTATCCGCCAATGTTTTATAACGACTTCTGTAACTCGATGCGTGCAGCATGGACAGAAACAGAATTAGCTTCAGCAATTCCGAATCAGCCAACTCGCACTTGGTATCATCAGCGACAAAGTTTGGTCCCCACCGTTCAATTACTTTTGGGCAACATGAGCGAAGTCAATGCCTTCGTAAGACGCTCTCCCAATTGGCTGGCCGATGCTGCTGGCAAGAATTACAAACGTGACTTGCGTTTGAGCAATATCCTCTCAAAGGCGCCCAGGCGAGTGAAAACACGTTAACTGATTTGCCCAACAAAAAATGGCGATACGGATTCAAATGAATCCGTACCGCCAACGCTGTTTTACAGCAAGCTAACGTTTACCGCTTAGCAAGAACGGCCACGCTTACGGCGTCCGAATCCAGCGATCGCAATCCCAGCGAAAATTGCCAGGGACGCAGGCTCTGGCACCGTGTTGATCCGCAAATCACTGGCTGTAGTGGAAAGATTAAATCCACCGGTAAGGCTTGGATTCGCAGAAACAAACGTGTTGTCCAGTGCTACTTGAGCAGGCACGATAGGTGGGGGAAGCGTATCGGGCAACGGGCTCGCCGGTACATCCTTGTACGCCAAACCGTTGAACGAAGCCAGAACGTCCAGCCCAGCTCGTTGCTGTGAAAGCAATCCAGTGAGGCTGGTTGACGAGAAGAAATTACCTGCTCGACCAATCCCGGCTAGAAACTCCAAATCAAAGTCTGCGCCATTGATAGCCGTCGCAATATCGTTACTACCGCCTGCCGTAATCAAATCTCCTCCCGAACCACTTACCATCGCATTGACACCACCATCATAGTTGCCAGTAAAGACAGCAACCAGTGCATCAGGGGCGATAGCTAGCTGAGCGGCGAACTCGGCGCCGAGCACATCCGCCAAGCCAAACGTTGAGGAGTCAAGACCAAGCAACCCACCTCCCAAATCAACTAGCTCACCGGCGAACACAGCAACCGCGACGTCACCGCCCGTGAGCGCGTTCTCGACCCCCCCTCCAGCAACGGGTGCGCCGGGATTAAAGGGCGAAGTGAGGTTGACGTCATTCTGAGCCGTGTCCGAAGCGATAAAGCCGAACACTTGCTCACCAACACTCGGAGTGAAATCACCACCACTTAGCGAAGCCCGCCCAACTGGGGTAGTGTTTGTTCGGATTTGGTCGACGGTCCCATTTGGTGTCAAAAAAGTACCCAAGAAACCAGCATGCGTGACACTGCCAATCAACAGTGCACAGATAGCCAAAGTGCAACGTAGCATAAAATTAACCTTTAAAGTTCAAACAATTCATCGTAGCAATTATCCTCTATTGAAAACAACTAAAGGCACTACACAGGTTTGAACGGCCCCTCATCGCATGGAGATGCTGGGAGCATCGAGTTTTGCGACGAGGCGAGGGAAGTGGGCTGGCGCTTCACCGTCTCGACTAGGCTAGTCAAGTCGGCCGCGACCAAGCTTGTAGACGCACTTTGGCCGACTAAATCGACACAAAATAAACCAGAAGCGTCTGCAAGACGTTCGTAGCGAGCCTCGCCGTCCGCGTCCGCCGCAATACTCTCGACAACACCACTCTGTAACTCACTCGCAGAGGAACATACCATCACCCCGCCATCAGCCCCTTGAACTGAAAACGAGACGATTATCGCGGCAGCTATAACTCTGACTCTAGTGAACATATCGGTAGTCTACAAAAACAGCGAGGGGGTGTCAAGCCACAGACTGCACGATACACACACCCTTGACCTTTTCGAAAACGCTTTGGAAGATCAATGAGGCTGACACTCGGAATTTCGCACGAATGAGCAATCCGGCAAGTAGCTGTTCTCTGAGCTGAGACGAAGGTACCGAAGCCGGGTTCGCAGCCCAACCAACAGCTGGGCGGGTCGCAGCCATTCTACGCAGGGTCGCGTGGCAGACCCTGGGAGGGTGAACGAACGGGCCAACCCCGTATCAACGATAAAGACCGCGAGTGAGCGTGCCAGCATGCCCGGAGGCGCTGTACTTATCACACCGATAAATTCCACACGGATGAGGCCATGCAAAAGTGCAAGGGCAAACCGCTTGAAAAACACTGTTAGCACTACCCGAGTTATCTGACGAATCCTTCCCAGCACTCCGGAGCCGCTGCTCCGTCCACCAAAATAGTGTACGCCGTATGCCCAGAAGATTGCAAACCAAGCCGATGGAATCGGACTGACAGTACCGCACGAGCACCCTCTTACCTCCCACAAGGAACTCCTGGGCAATCCTCCCACCACATTGTGCGTGATGCGGCATCCCAAGCATTCCCTGCAGAGTCAGCAGGCATAGCTTGCAGGCAAGTGGGAATGCAGGGCAGGAGCGGCGCCAGGCAGCCAGAGAACAACATTCCTCAGAAGATTCCTCAGAAGGAAGCCCGATCGCACTTGAACTTGATAACGATAACTCTGCTTCCGGCACAGCCATTCCGTTCTTCATGGCGAATTTCCCAATTATTGAAGTACTGGAGCATCGCCTAGCCGTAGACTTAGCGATTACGGCGAATGACCACATTCGCAAACAATGCTGTTGACGAACGAAATCGCATAGCCGATACCAGAGATGCTCTGGTCCACTGCAGTACCCAACCAATAAAGACACGAACAATCACGACAAAATAACGCCCAGCAAGGCAGCCACCCCGGCAATTCCCTTCACCAAAAATCGCTTAAATCTTACGGAACAGCTGCAAATTCAGAGCGAGCCATCAAACGATTCGATCGCCCATTAGGAGTCGTCAAGCTGGCCAACGATGCACGACGCCATCTCTCGCGATGCCACTGACAACCTGTCAAAATCACATTACTAGCTCGGTGGTGAAGCGATTGACCTTTGACAATGACAATTCTCCCGGTCAATCACTGATTGCGTATCCTGTCTACAGCTGCGATCAACGATCCGTGGATCATGCTACCGATTGAATCCCAAGAATATCGCTGCTCGACCAATTTTCGTGCAGCCCTGACCATGTAGTCGTGGTTTGCTCGCCGCAACATTTGCTTGATTGTCGCGGCAAAATCAGCTCGCTCCGAAACGATTAAGTGCTCTTGATCGACGGCTTCAATCCCCTCTACCCCAACCTGCGTGCTCACAACCGGGATTCCCGCCGCAAATGCTTCGAGAATTTTTAGGCGAGTTCCCCCGCCCGAATCTAATGGCACCGCAAAAACAGCTGAAGAAGACAGATACGGCATCACCTCGGGAACCATTCCAGTCACCGTAACGCCAGATTTGCCATCGAGCGCAGCTAACTCACTCGGAGGATCGCGTCCAACCAGGAACAGTTCTGCATCCGGAATTTCGGTTCGAACGGCAGGGAGCACTTCTCGAGCAAGGAACATGGCGGCTGAGAAATTGGGATGCCATCCCATTGCCCCCAGAAAAAGGATCCGGTTCTTGTGCCTCGGATGCGACGAAAAGCTTACCGCGTCGCAATCAGCCCCATTGGGAGCGACGATGACGCAATCTGCACCAAGTGATTCAAAATGATCAGCTTCAACCTTAGAGACCGCAAGGATCACATCAGCCTCCCGGCAGACTTGCTGCTCTATCCGTTCCATCCTGCGAGCCTCGAGGCAAAGCAACTGTCGCTTTACACGATTTTCCGTCTCTCTGGCCAGACGTAATAAAATCAGTGAATAAATGTTGTGCATGTCGACTACCGTTACCCTGTGTTTCTGGCGATCCAGAAAACATCGATACTGAAAGCTGTCGATATGATCTAACCAAAGTACGTCTGGAGCACTTTGGATAGCGGCCTCCTTAAGACGGTCGCCTACCTCCGGCCAATAATGGCGACGATACATCGAATACGGTTCACACAACAACTGGGCCCTTGCTGCACGCCGAAACTCTCCTACTGCAGTCCTCACCCCCACATCCTCCTGGAACACGCTAAAACGAGTGCCGCCGGGGAGTGAGTCGACTAAGCCGGGATTATTAAAACCCGGACAAACTAACTGAATTTCAGCGAAACGCGCAATCGAATTCAGCAAATGGTAGCTACGTAGATGTCCACCGCTGTTGAGCGGCCACGGGAGTTCGCTCGTGACTGCAAGTATCTTCATGCATGGTATGGGGAGCGAGTGAATAAACAGAAGACGCCACGCAGGAGCTCACACAGGTGCGACGAACCAACCGATCAAAGCGATGCCCATTACCAAGGTTGCTAAAGCCCCAGTAAATGCCAGAGCTTTGAATCGTCGCACGGCAATCGCTCGCTGCGGGACGAACCGCGTCGGTTCGCCAAAATCGTCATTAATAGGAACTGTGTAAGCCAGTTCATTTCGGTGGTTCAAATACCATTCTCTCTGCCAGCCGAAATTCATCATCAGCACCACCGGGCGGCAAAGTGATTTAGTTGGCGACTCGCTAAGATAATTCACCACGTACCGAAAGAAAAACTCGGCTCGCACTTGAAGCCGTTCTCGACGGACCGGATCGAGCTCGTACCTTGCAGAGTGTTCAAGCACCTGCCACTTCCGCATGTCCTGCGCCGCCCATGTTTCGGTCGGATACTGCAACTCATCGGCTTTAGACAAAGTTGGACATTCGTTTTCAGCCATCCAGTTGGCGTATAGCAGTAGTGACGCTACACCGTATCGAAATGACTCGTCAAACTCTTTCAACTTGCATTTGTAGTCGACATATCGCGAGAGGGCCTGCAGGTACATCGTATAGAACCAACGCAGTTCCGCATTTAGCAAATCAAGCTGCTGCAAGTCCTGATTGGGATGCACAGTTCGACGCATCAGCGACTCGGCGCGGGTAAGGTACCTTCGATCCTGAGTCAGCTCGTGGCCAGTCAAAAGAGCGTGAGTCGAATTGGCCGATGCCCTGCCGGGACCAAAATACCCTTCGCTACTGCAGGTGGAGTGCCCCGTGTCAGCGAGTGAAAGAAAACAGAACGGTGTCTTTTTCCCGTCTTCGATTCGCATTACGTAGTCGGCCGCATTGACGGCTGCATCACGATACATCTCACGACCCGTCAGATAATAGGCATACATCCAACCGGTCGAGTAATTGTGTGACGCCGCCGGCCCACCGCCGACTAAGTAGTTCTGAGTCAGTCTCTCGCCAGTCTCCCCTAAATCACACAGGTCCTTGCCATCCGAAAAGACGTCTTTGGCTGATAGACCTGCAGGGTAGCTACGGTGATTAGCTAGCCCAGCATCCGCGTAGTGATAGGTGTGCCAGAAAAGCCCTCCGTTATAGACAAGTTTGTCCTCACTTGTATGATATGTGTCGATATCCCAAGCGTGATCAGCCGATGCGATTCCCCAATCCCACCACCGCTCATCGCCGCTTAATAGATACTGTGTCAAGAAGCCTAAAGTGCAGTCATATTGATTATTGTAATGAGAAACGAGCCTGTGCTCACCTTGGTGGAAAACTGCCTCGTGGTCTCCATACAAGTCGCCAAAGTTACGCCAACCGAATTGGTCAATTGACTCAGATTTTTTCCAGAACGAATCGTCACCTTCAATCGCCTGCTGAACCAAATCCCGATACTTTGCCTGCAAGGAATCTATTGGTCGATCATTCCCCGAACCGGGGACCAAAAGGGGAGGAAGTTGCTCGGCATCCACGGAATCAACTGGCGGAGCTGGACTCGACCGGCGCATCCAACTCTTCAGCGAATCCGTTTTCACAGATGCTTGCACGGCGCAAGGCTCCCACGCAATCGCTATCCGGAAAGTTTTTTGCTCTCCACCTTGAAGTTCGACGGGCCCCGCACCGGCGCTGGAAAACAATTCGACCTTTACCTTATCGCCATCAGCTGCAAGCCCGATAGGAAAGTTCGCCCAGAAATGCTCTACCGCAACTGACATGCACTGTTGATCATCCGAAAGTTGCATTATGGGGAACGCTCGCCCTGCCGATTCCCGTATTTCTGCAAACTCACCGTTCCGCGAAGACACGACATAGCCCCTCTCGCGAACCAGCGATTGACCGTTGGGGGCCTGGTGAATTGGACCATCCCAATTCTCGCCACCGCTTGATAACTGGGTGACAGCGATCCCATCGGTGGCTCCAACTACCTCGTCCCTAGATTCATCCGTCAAAATCAATCGTGCTGCAAGCTTTTCTGGCATTGCATGCTTGCAACTATCGACGCAGAAAGATGGCGTGAAACGCTGCACCCAAACTGCACCACCATTACCAAGCCCCCACGTCCCCCCAGGGTGAGATGCGGCACAAGTGTTTGTCAGCGAGAGCTCGAACTCGAGCACACCAGAGCCGGGTTGCTCGCAAACTCGCAACTTACCGCGCAGTTTTTCCATGGCTTTCGACGCAATATGCCGGCCGGAACGCTCCCTAGCCTTGAAACGCAAGTCAAACACATCCTCCGCGTTGGACGGAACGATCACTCCCCAGCCCTCGGTGTCGCAGACCGTTATTGGAAGCGAGAAAATGACCTTTCGCAATCTATCGGTCAGTTGGGCATGAAGCTCACAGCCAAGCTCTTGGGGGTGCAGTGAGATTGACCACACGTGATGTTGCTCATTCGTCGACTTGTCAGGCATTATCAGTAGGTACGGGCTCTGCGTTGCAACATTAAATTCTTTACTTTATGAGCGCCGCATCAAACCAACTTACGTATCGTCAGCAGGTTCGCGGACTCACTTCCTGGGTGGATCTAGAGAAAAAAGCTTGGGCATTGACATAGGATCGTGCTAAGAACTCCAAGCATCTCAATACTCCGCGGGTGACCGCCCTTACGACTCTTGCAAGTTTCGATATCAGCTCGCAGACGATTCCTCAACGCTGATCTGCAGGGTGGCTCGGGTATCGATTTCGGCTACCATCTACCATCTCTCGCTCCGCTGTGCCGAGAATTGCAGTGCATGGAAAGTGGCGACTATCAGGCTTTCAGAAAACCGCAGTTTCCGGACAGGCTCTAGGCGGCATCATGTGACTTGGTGCCCTCGCTGTAAACGCAGCGACGTCTTTGCAATAACGGGAAGGCTGGCGACCAAGCAAGCGATGCCGTCACCGATACTGCTTTATCTCTAGTTGCGCAAAATATCATACACTGCGACTGCTACTCCTTTTTCGCTATGCATTCGCCACGCCTGCGTCATGACTATATGAAGCTGGTTTTTTTCCTTGTCATACCAAACTCCCTTTGGCCGGCCACCAATCACTCTAAGCTCCTCAAACGAAAACCGTTGGCCCCGAAGCGAGTCAGGCGACCGCTTCCCAGCTGCAACGTCGACCAGCCAACTTGTCGGGTAGACATATACGACATACTGCACGTCTTTGCAAAACACATCGCCTTGCAGGCGGTACACCACATCTCCAGCAGGCTGAAGCACGATCGCGATAAATGCACTTAACTCGTCGTTGTCAATCCAGGCGGTATCCATCACCCGATCGACCCCCCAATAGCCAGTACCATTTGCAGGCTCAGGCTGCCACGCGAGGCTCCGCACCCTGTAGTTGCTATCGCGTTTCTCCCGC
Organism: Roseiconus lacunae; assembly: GCF_008312935.1. NCBI lineage: Bacteria > Pseudomonadati > Planctomycetota > Planctomycetia > Pirellulales > Pirellulaceae > Roseiconus > Roseiconus lacunae. The sequence goes on from NZ_VSZO01000041.1 coordinate 14,352, forward strand.
AGCTCAGCCGGGGCTTGCCATTTACAGTACATCAGGACTTTCGTTGGGGCCGATCCGAATGCCGCAAGAGTCGGGGACGTCGCCGACCCCTGCCCGGATTCGTAGCCGCCTTTGGCTAGCCCGATTACATTCCCGCCAACTAATGGTGAGAATGACCTTGGGATATCCACGAAGCCGCCGCCGAAAGGCTGCATCGGGACTTGGGGATTTACTGCGCGCTCGACTTGAGGTGTTGGTGCCAACGTAATGCCAACCAGCCAATTATGCTTGTTGTAAGTCGTATTATAGATACTTCTGCCCGACACCCACAGGCGGTTTCTATCCGGCTCGACATGGACGCCATGGACCTGGCAGCGGCCATCCAATTCCCGCAGTTCATCGTACACGCCCGTGAGGTTGCGTACGTGAATGGCTTCTGGCCAGCGATTTGCATCAGTTCCCTCGCCCAGGTCTGCGGGCGCAGTTAACTCTGCAACCGCGTTAGCTGTAGCGTGGTGAGCGAGAAAGAGCTGCAGCTCGCCGCTTTCATTCCATCGTCCGGTTAGCCCGCCGCGACTGAACGCCGTTGACTTGTTCCCAATCCATGCGGCAGGAATCCGGTAGCCACCATAAAACTTGAGGTCTTTGGGCCTCAATGTTCTTTTGGAAGCAAAAACCTTTGATGCTTCGGCGACAGTCTTTGGATCGAGAGGCGTGGAGCGAACGCCGGGCGACCGCTCTTCCACGGCCAAGCTTTGGCGACCCACTTCTTGCAAGACGTGCTCTTCACTCGGGGAGATCGATTCCGATCTATCGACTCCTTGCTGCTCTCCTCGGTCGATTGTTGCGGGAAGCTGCCTTCCGGACATCGCGTTAACCTTTAACTGCAGGTCTCTCACTGATCGCTCAACACGGCCCCTGGATGGGTGACGATCCCCCAGCACTTCCAGTTGCTGCTTCGCCGCCTCGAGCTGAAGAAGCAGGGCATCTTTATGAGAAGCGCGCTGGGCGTTTGCGTGGCTAGAAGCGAAGGCAAAAATGAGCAACGCCAGGCGAAGGAACCGCGGGGCCCGCATCAGTTTTTTAGTCATTACATTCTCCCAGTTAAGATTCTTCAGGCATTGCATGACAAACAGCGATGGCACCACAACTTTAGCGGCGAGGTATATGGGCGGGAGCATGCGGATCCTCACGATACCTTTGCCAACCTGATCCGCGAGAACGTCCGCTGGCCCAATGGCCCAAGTCGCCGCGTTCCCTCACAACTCCTACTGCGTCCTTGATGTGGTACGCGTTTCAGTGGCCGCCGCGATCGCATCGCAGTTTACAATGCAGCCTGGCTTACCGGTTACCACGGCGAGCGTCTCGCACCGCTGCAAGATCAAGACAAGGACGACCTGACGCCCTCCAGGGCGGCAACTCCGACCCTCTGCCAACCATAGTGATTCACTGCCCAGTCCCGGGCATTTACTGCAAGCGTGTCTCTCCGGCTTGAGTTGCCAAGCAGATTGGCTACCCTGTCGATCCATTCGCGCGCAGTGCCTGCAACTTCACAAGGCTCTCTTCCGAACAGCTCAACCCCATTAAGACTTCGCTTGGAAGCGACAATAGGCATTCCCATTGCGGCGGCTTCAAGAAATTTGTTCTTTATCCCCGCCCCACTGACCATTGGAAGGATCGCTACACGGTGAGCAGCGATCTCGCCTCGAAGATCAGGCAAATCTTCCGTCAAGGAAAATCCATGGAGCTTAGCCAAATCGCGAACCCTGCGGTCAGCACCAAATCCATACACCGTCCAGGTCACCCCTTCTACTCGCTCGCAAAGTTCCTTCCAAACATTTTCTGAAAACCATCGAATTGCATCCAAGTTTGGGCCAAAGTCGAGCCGCCCCCAGAAAACAAGGTCTGAACGCTTAATGGCGCTGGGCATAGCGACGAAATGCTCTGCATCAACACCATTGGGAATGACGTCTGCTTCAACTCCTGGCATCAAACGCCTCACCCAGCGAGCGTCGACCTCTGAAACCATAATGGCTCGATCTACGACGGACGCAAAAACTCTCTCGTACACCCCCTTGACTAATGCTTGCCGAATTTCTCCATAAGATGCTATCTCGAAAATACGTACTTGCGACCAGTGATGCAAAAACCATTCATCCGCCGCATACCAAACCTTCACGGCACCACGAACATCCGACAAATACGGAAGCACATCTAACCCAACAACGAAAACCGCATCGATTTCATGCTCGTCAACATACCTGCCAACCTTCCCGATTCGCGAGGGGTCCATCCCCCAATAACTAACGAACTTCCCCTGCATCCGTGACATACGCCGCTGCAACGGCGCCACAGGAAGATCATCAAAGGTCGCAATTGCCACTGGATCAACACCTTCAATGGCAGTTAAAGAAGGGCGAACTGCCGACAAAAAATGAATTCGACACCCAAGCCTATTTAGCTCGCGCATCATATGGTAGCAATGAACATCATGGCCACTACGGCGCGGCCACTCAAGCGATTGCTTAACGAACAAAATCTCCATGATTCTAATTCACCTCGGAGCTCTTAGCCCCTACCGGAATCAATGGTACTGAAGAGGTCTCCATCGCTGCAGCAGGTCGCATTACCGCTACCGACGCACTCGCCCTCGAGGAATACACCGCGAGTGACCCGATCGAGATTGTGACCAATAGATACGGAGCTTCAATTAATGCTCCGCTGGAAAACATACTAGAAAGCCAGTACCCAGGAATCCCACACAACGTTGCGAGGTTTGCTACATTCATCCAATCCGGAAATTCACGTGATACCTGCCGCCGCAATCGCCAGTGTTGGAACCACGGCAACCAGAAAAATCCCAGATAAAATAGCACGGCCGGAATACCTGACCCCGTGCCGACCTCAAAAAATAAATTGTGAAGTGCCTTCCGCTTCGTACCTGGCTTGAGCGGCCCATCGTAATACTGGGGAACCATGACTTCACCTGCCCAAGGCCCGACACCAAGAGCCGGATAGGCTGCCATTATCTTCGCACCAGCCTTCCAAATGTAAAACCGACTTTCTGCTGATGAATCACGATTCTCCGATGACTCGAAAGTTGACATAAACTCCTTGACGACCGAAGGGCCTGCCAGGACAACGGCCGCAAGAGTCCCGGCAAAGACGATCGAAATAGCCCGACGGCTCTTCGTCATATAGAGCACCCCGAGCACCCCAAGTAGGATCCCCCCCAACATTGTCCCACGAGAATTTAAAAACATCAGCTGGTGCATCTGCATTACAAGAATGAATCCCGCTAGCGCAACCTGCCACTTTTTTGTGGAATTGACTAGGAGAGCAAAAGACAATGCCATAATCGGAATTGTCGATATTGAGTAGGTGTTATTGTCAAGATAATTCCATCGGAAATAGTTGGTGTTAATGCCACCGCGAATTAGATATAGCTGGTTAATATTAAACGCATTCCACCCCTGGCAGAGAACGAGCACCCAAACCAGGGTTGCGACCTTTCGAGGGGTGTCAAGAAGAAAGGTAGCCACCATTGCCATAAGGACAATCTTCCAACTAATATCCCAAAACACTGAACTCTTTTCGGGGTTGATAGACTGCATCAGGCTGGCGAACGTCAGGATACTGTATGCTCCGATTGCGATGAGCGAACGTGTTCCATTCCGCTCAAGAGGCTGCCGCCGCAACCCCGCTAGCAACCACCCAATAAGCGTTGCCCCGGCTAAAAATTTTTGATAGTCCAAGTCCGGCAGGCCCCACCGCCAATTCCATGTTGGACAGAGCACGGCGAAGCCCGCGTACCCCACTACGCCAATCCAAGGGCGGCGAAATGCCGTGGCAACTATCGCGGCCCAAATCAACAGTAGAAGTACTATCCCTGGCGTCATTTGGTCACCTCCTCCCGGGCGGAAACTTTTCTCAAGACACCAGCGACACGTGATCGATGAACCACGGAAAACAACTGATCTACTAATCGAGAGCAGATCGTTGGCGCAATAGCCCGTGCACCAAAACGACCAGCCAGAGCGTCAGTTAAACCTTGCGCTACTGCTGCTGCACCTGGTAAGTTGCCTAGCTCGCGTTCATGGCAATAGATATGGTATACGTATCGGAGATACCGAATAGCAGTCTGGGTTTTCCCACGACGCCCATTCACTCCCGCATGCCGCATCAGCAACAGCCAGAGATTCCGCATGCCGTAGTATCGCTGCAGAGGCTTCCCCGCCCTACCGAAGCTCACACTGTGCTTATGAAAAACAAGTGCCCGAGGTATGATTCCGAGGCTGAACCCCTCAGTTTGTGCACGCAGACAAAAGTCAGACTCCTCACAAATCAAAAAGAAACGATCATCTATTAAGCCAACCCTATGAAACACTTGCGATTTGATTGCGACCGCGCACCCATTCACGATGTCAGTCGGCACTATCGAACCCGAGTCAAGATCTACGTGCACAGGCTCAAAGAACGCTTCATCTATCGGCTGGTTGAAGCGCGTGGCCTCAGTTTGCACGTTGCCTCTTCGGTCATAATCGTTGATAACAGGACCAACGACATCCCAACCATCCAGTAAAGCATCAGCCAAGCACTCAGCAAGGTCGGGGTTGACCACCGTGTCATTATTTAAGAGCAATACTGCATCAGCGGGGACGCTAAGGCCAGTGCCTTTACTATGGCCTGCATTACTAACGCCTTCAGGAAGAGGGAGTCCTAACGCCCAGCAGATTCCGATATTGTTCCCGCCGGACCAACCGCTATTCTTGTCTGAATACAGGACATCCAACGTTGGGAACTGAGACGCAAGCTGCAGCGCTTGCTCGTCGATAGAAGCATTGTCGACAATCACGATCGACACATTGACATTTTCCGAGCGCAGCCCCAGCAAAGACTGCACGCACTCAACCGTATCATCCATACCATTGTAGTTAACCAGAACGATGGCGAGATTCATGAGATCTCCCCTCGCATTGCCGAAACCCATCGAGGGGGGGCAAAGGTGGCAATGGTGTACAACAGCACCCTCCAGTCGCGTGGGTGGTCCTTCCAGTAGTCCCAGAGCATTGGCCGCGCCTCGGAGAAGTGCCGACGATAGAAAACGTTTACGACCTTCTCCCGGTAGGCATCCCAGTGTTGCCCGGGTTCGATACCTGCCTCGCGAAGGACGTCAGCGCATTCCTTTATGATATGTTGCCTTGCTACTTTCTGGCCGAGTATTTTCTTAACCGATGACCGTGTTATCTGACCGTCGTGAACACGGTACTTCAAGAGCGGCTCTGTGCACCCAAGTATTTCCCCTTTCTTTAACAGTCGAAAATTCAAGTCCAGGTCCTCGCCATTGGCAAGTCCTTCCCGAAACCCCTTTAGTTGGTCCATGACATGCTTTCGCACCATCAAAGACGACGGTGGGTAAAATTGCCCATGCCAAAGCAGGTGCGCTAGGAGACCACGAGGCAAGTCACCTCGTGGATATGGGCCAAACTTGAAAAAGCCAGGTTCGTCAACGCAGTGCGTATAGCACGCGACGGCTTCCGGGCAGCGATCGAGAAGTTGCTCTTGCAGCTGAATTTTTTCAGGCAACCAAATATCATCTGCATCCAGAAAAGCGACAAATTCGCCGCTCGCCTCACTGATGCCTCGATTGCGAGCCGCGCCAAGCCCTCGGTTGTCCGTTCGAACCCAGACCAAGCTCTGCCCGGAAATAGGTTCTATTTTGCTTAACGGCACTGGAGACCCATCATCAACAACTATAATTTCCCGAGCCTTCTTAGTCTGCTGGCAGACCGAATCAATCGCGGCGGCGAGAAATCGATCATCTCGATAGCACGGGATAACGACCGAGGTTCTTCCGTTTACCCTATCCATTGGCGATTTCGTTGACGCGGTTTACGCGAAGGCCGGCATCCGAAACCGGGATCCCCCATTGTCGCGAATAGTTTCTTCCTAATAGCTCGGAAAGCTTCCGAGTATCTTCGATGTAATAATGCGAAGCAGCTTCTCGTTCTTCAGCCGTGATTTTAAGGTGCCTGTAATTCCAGTATTCAACCCCCTTGACTAATCGCACCCATGCGGAGTTCGTGAATGGTCGTTTAACGAACTGAAACGGAAATCCATCCCGGCTAGCGTAGAGCGCAAGACGGTGAATCCATCGCTTGCGCGGTACCCCTGATCGATTCAATCGCGGCTTTACATCGAACTGAAATCCTGGGTCAACTGAAAGAAAATTACAAACCTGTCGCAGGACTAAACTGGGATTAGTACGAAAATCATCAAAATCAATTACATAAATTTGGTCTTGCGAAAACCGTTCAAAAAACGGGGTCAGCTTCTCAAAGTACTGCCCGCATTCTGAATACGCTTGGAGTGGTGTGATACTTCCTCTTGCCACCCGCTGCGGTTCCGCCCTTAACGCGTCTTCGAACGAGAGGGGCTCAAGTTCGTCGCGAACCGCATGGACATAAGCGGAGTATGCGCGATCGATCGGATTGCGAAGCACCGCGAGAAGCTTTACGTCTGGGAGGATGCTGTCGATGCGCTCCGCAACCCCCGGGTAGTACATGTACATTGGAGAAGATTCACCGAGAGCGTTTTCATCTCCAATTGGTTCGAATTGAGCTCGGTAATCTTCGAGCGTTGCTACCGGCCAGTAGCGTTTCTCATAGAGCGATGTATCTATGTCCTGAAAGCAGAAGTAATGACACTCCTTTTTCGATGACATCTTTATGTCGGGATGCTGGTTCAAATAATAATGCAAGGAGGAAGTTGCGCACTTAGCTGAGCCAATGATTAAAAAGGTTGGGAGACCAGTAGGCATGTTCGATGATGAGCGAAGCTGATAGGTGCTAAATGGACGATTTGGAATCAAGTGATGGCATTGGCTCTTAACCGGAGCATGCGCCGGCCTTTCTCAATTGCAGCTTTTGTGAAATGCCCGCTTTTCCAGTACATCCAAGGTTCAGCGTTCTGACGCCAAGGATCAGACCGCCGAATCGCCGCCTGAATCAATTGGCGTGGGTACACACCTGTTGCCCGATAGGATTCGACCGCGTCATCAAGCAGAGACCCACCGAGGGCGAGAGACCGAATAAAATGAGCGACATGGGCAGTTCGCATAAGCTTTGGATCACGAAGCACAAGCGCATTGTAGCGATCGGGAATTAAATTTAAGTCTACGTTTGATTGCACTACCGCAGTCCACAAACTGGGCTGGTCCATAGGGTTATCGGTGATCCCTTCACGCCAAAGCTTCGGCCAAAGCTCGCCTAGACGATCAACCGAGTCTGCTTTCCTTGCGATCCAAACACCGCTGTTAACCGCTACCATGTCCGCGACGGGCCATCCCCGAAGGCGAAACCACTCTTCAAGCTCTGGCTTATCTCGAATGCGACGTTTTCGCTGATTGGAGTCAGGTGCGATGAGGAATTCGCCGGGTAACCCGACCAAGAGACTTAGGTCTCTTAGCACCAGAGTGTCGATATCGAGAAAAAGGAACGGCCGCGTGAGACGCTTGATCAGGCTTGTCTTAATTTCCCGGCTCTTGTGCATATCCTGCGTTTGTTCGCATGGGATAACTCTCACATCGACGTCGAGATGCGATAGGGAGCTGCTGACAGTGGCTTCGCTATCCTGGTCAACGCACACCTGGACTGGCCAATCAGGATGAAGATCCCTAAGCGAAGCAATCGACACGGCCGCCATGGAGGTAAGCCGTCCACCAGTCGGGTCAACAAGAACGTACGCGGTTTTCATTTTACTTAACCGATGATTTTGTCGCGCGAACGTATAGCGTTTGCTCCTCATCACCGCGACTCGGAACTCCATCGAAGCGGGACATCAGCTCGCCTTCACTCGCCCTTTCCGCAGCGGGAAATCCCGCCACATCAAGGAGCCAACGCAACAATTCAAAATCAAAAAGATTGCGATGCTCACCAGCCTGAAAAAAGACTGAATTAACAAAGTGCGAGCCTGGCGTGTTTTCAAGCTTTGTTTCCTTATCGAGGGTCCACCCGCTTCCCTGCTTCCAACCGGAATGCCGTTTCTGGCGGGCGTCAATCAGGTCCTCGCAGTTATGGTCCAGATAGCTTACGCAAATTTTCCGGATATCAGGACAGCTCAGCCAAAGCTGCCCTCCTGGTTGAAGAACCCGTTCGCACTCCCGTAGCAATGGCAGCAGCTCCTCCGTTAAATGCAGATGTTCGATCGTGTGTTGCGAAAGAATCGCGGTGAACGAGCTGTCGGGAAATGGCAGGTTCCCATCTCCGAGGTCAAGATCGAAATTGCTACCGGTTATATCGACGTTCAGCCATCCCTCAATGAGCCTCGGGCCGCAACCGAGGTGCAAATGCTCAGGGAGTGGACTGGGGAGTGGTTGCCGCTTGATGCGCCGCCGGGTCGCGGCGCGCATGCGATCAAACTGAATGGCACGTACCGTTTGCGGGCTGAATAAGCGGTGAAGCACTCTTTCAATCAAAGGCATTGCAGTATTTAAATGGGCTATATGTCGTTCGCCAACCAAGATGCCTAGGCGCATCCTGAATCTACGAAATTTCTAAACTCTTCGCGCTCACGAAGAGGGGCGACGCAACGACTCCAATCAAGGGCGTTTGCAACGCGATCAAAAGCTTCAGATCGTTCTAATGGATCCACTGCGAGGCATCGCTGCAGCGCCTCAGCATAGGCATCGGGCGAGTCATCGTCAGCAACTGTAATGACGGCATCACCGAACCGCCTTGCATAGTCCGTGAAGTAGGGAAGGGGAAGAGTAACGACGGGGCGCCGGTAAGACCAAGCCATCGCCAAGAGTCCACTGGTGGTGATGCGACTGTACGGTATCGCAATTGCATCACAAGCAAGCATCGCTGCGGACAGTTCCTCTTTAGTAAGGAACCGGTCAACCACAGTCCACCCTTTTCGTTCAACGCGTCCGGCCCATGCCGAAAGCTCGTTTTCGACACTACCGGCGAGCAAGCATCGCACCGGCCCTTCCATACGATCAACAGCTCGCTCCACCAAACTGTAGTTCTTGTAGCGACGGATCAACCCAAGGCACCCCACTGTCGGGGCGTTTGGTGCCGCTGCCTTGCGAAAGAAACCATTGTCGGGCGCATCTTCAGGATAAAGACCATGATCAATTTTCACGACATTTTTTGACACACCGCCCAGTCCAATAGCAAAGCGTTTTGCAGATTCACTGTGTACAATAACAAGGTCAGATGCGCTGGCTAAAATTCGATAGCCCCAGCGATCACCAAAACCAACACCCTCGTGTCGAACTTCGTTGTGTATAGTCCAAACAACTCTCACACCCGCACCACGCGATGCCACCAGATGCTGCCACAGGCCAATTAATCGACGCAACGTTGCGATTCGCCGAGCAGCCTTCCATAAGTCCTCGGGCCAGTGTATGTGGAGTGTATCACCCCGCTTTGCGCACCTGAGAAACTCTTTTGTCGCTGTTGGCCCACTCCGCACCTGACCAGAGGAAAACCCCAAGGCGCGATAAAACAAATACTGATACTCATTATTCTTGTAGAGCGGCGTTACCCAAATCGTCTTGACATCTAAATTGCAATCGGCTGATTCGCTGGGCATATTGGCCTACTCTCTCATTAGTCACATTAAGCTTCTCCAGATGCACTGAGCCAGCAACTACGGAAAGCTTAGTTCTTTTTGGGAATATCAGTTAACTGCTTCACAGGGGGGGGCAATCGCACTTCCATTTGCCGTAAATTGCCGAGGAAACAAGCGTGCTGGGATTGCAAACCGGTTTTCTTATGAACTGCCCCAGGAAAACGCGTTCAGAATCAAGTTGCCGTTCCAATCCTTCACGCATGGAATTGCAGCGAGCTGTTGCGTCTCACGCCCGGAAATCTAGCTCCACTGATTGCTCAAAAAAGTCAATGCACAAGCGAATCAATTTACGATTGGTCCTCGATAGCCCCACTGCCCGAGAGTGGCACCACGCGAACTTCAATATATCGAATACCATCAGTATTAGCCAAAAGACGATCCGCAACTGCTCAGATTTCACTCACAAATGGATACTACTCAACAATGCGTGCGGAACAGATGCCGCTGCCGAGTGGATCACCTAAAAACCCAAAACATCTCATGGAGCGTGTTTGCGTGGCCTACATAGAGCGGATCTCAAACCCCTTGTGCGGTAACGAGGCCAGCGGATACCCAACACTAAAAACGAAAGGTATGCTTGCAGCAATGGTGGCTCAAGCAAGATCTTGAAGTGCTAAAGAATCCATCCACAGCACGATCACCGAAGGCCTTGCGGCTGCGATTCTTCGCCAAAGTCACTTAGTACCACTCTAGTAAAATTCGCCAGTTTTCGGCCACGCGGCCTACTCCACCGCAGCAAATGTGAAATGCCTGTCAGCAAAGACAATCTGAGGCACATGCACCACCAAGACCTTACAATCCCTGTTCGCCCACACAGAATCAGAGCCATCCCCTTTAATTCTTAAACACAAACCTTCGCAAAAAACTAAGAGGTATTTTTGCCAACTCCAGAGCCCCATTCGCCTCGCCTGCTAACAAAGACTCCCAGGCATATCTCGCGCTTAAGCGGAAATTGCCTTTCCACCGGAACTCCCTCGCGTTATCAGCCGCAATTTTGCCTCGCCACCCAGACGGCCTTCCGCCAAACGCGGCAGAAAGCGCATCCCCCTGAATCGCGACAGTATTCTTAAGGGCACTTATGTCATTCACCCATGAATTATTCGGATGAACTCTTTTTCTGAATAGTGTTCTAGGGCACCAGACAACCCCTTCCTTCATGCACCTCAGAAAGAAATGGTAGTCTGATGCCAGCCCAGACTCCTCGTCATACCCACCGACATCTTCAAACAACGTTCGGCAGAAAAAATGATTTGATGAACTTCGCTGAAGGTAGTTATGCCTTAGGAATATTTCGAGACATCTGGTGGCATCCAGAAACACGCCCCCCC
>NZ_VSZO01000042.1 GCF_008312935.1 Roseiconus lacunae
AATGCCGCGATCGGTCGATGCGACGAATCGATTGTCACAGCGAGGACAGCAGCGTTCATATCCCTCGTCGGTCATTCAATTCCTGGCGTAACGGCACGGATCACGCGGTCGCCGCGAGTGATCCTCCACTTCATTAACCACGACTCGGCGACTCGTCGTGCATCCGATTGTTACCCGCGATTTTCGTCACATTCAGAACCATGACCAACTAAAACCAAAACAGGAAAAGGATCAGTTGCCACGCAATTCCCAGCGTAATGAAGGCGAGTCCATATTTGATACCCAATTTCGAATCCTCTCGCCATCGCCGGTGTCCGATGTTTTCCGCGATCCGCTCGTCTGTCATCCCCTGGTGGACACCAATTAACGAGTCATCACCAGCCGAATGCCGACGTCTTGCTAAAGAGACGACAATGCTCACGACGCCAATCGAAACCAGTACCAACGCCCAAGTGCTCAACTTCCAACTCCATCACGAACCAATGCGGTTGGCGGACGCGGAAGCGACTAAATCCGCCTCCACACAAGATCGTCGCCCACCACCAAATAGAAAATGCAGGAAAGTGAGGCACGGGTCGTCTTCAAACGTGGCGCAGCAAGCGGCAAATTACTGTCAGGCGTCGGGTAACGTCGGCGGTAACGTTGGTGATAACGGGGTTGCGGCCAAGCATCGTGAACGCAGGAATCAACTGCGCCGCAACTCCCGTTCATCACATGGTTCGTCGATTTACGGTTGTCGCCAGCATGAAGTTGGACGGACGTGACCTATTGTAGCCATCGTTGAGTGACTTGGGGCGATCCATCAGTCTGAACCGGGATCAGGATAGGGTGTTCAAATCGCGGTACCGGATTCAAGTGACATCCGATCGAGAGGAAGATATGATCGAGTGTTGGGGGTCATTCGGAGACTCCGCCGCTATAAAGAAATGGGCGTACAGGATCACGATCCATTGTCGGCGATTGTTGGCCGTTGGAAACGTTTACCAAACCGCGACATCAGGAGCGATCACCAGGAAACAGAGGTCGCGTCAAAAAGCAATGGGCCGACTGCAGTCACCATATCCGGCTTGTGCGTTGTTCCGAACTCAAAGCTAGAAGAACCAACCAGCGTGACCAAGCACGACGAACGGTAACGATCACGTGGCCGCCGCGAACGACTGACCACTTCGATGAACTCAACTCGGCGGCTCACGTGCATCGTCTGGTTCCCCGCCGCATTCAATCGAGAACGGACGGCAGTCTGATACCTGCACTGAGCGGGGGCAAGTGTACGAATGTAAAATCAGAACAAAGCGTCGGGCGAAACGTCAGGCATCATTTCGGCGACCATCGCCGAGATTTCAGCGTCCATTTTCCGTTGTAGGTTCCACCTTCGGAGCAGCCCGCTTGCATTCCATTCGTCCGCGTATTTAGCCTCGACGATCTGACGTGCGTCAGATTCAACAGCGGAAATCAAACGTTCGTATCCGTCAGCAACGAAGCCAGACTCATGACCGGTATCCGGTGACGCATAGAGTTCAAGTCGTACGTTGTCTTGTCGATCCATGTCGTGCGGTAAACGTTGCATTTCAGTCGGGGAACGGTAGAATTCACGGGGGACGGGCGAAAGACTCGCAAGCAGACAATTTAACACGACTCCCGTCCTCCCGTGCAATTCATTGTTCTGCCTTTCTCTGCGGGCGAGTCGAGACTGGAAGCCCGACGGTGGAAATAGCGGTTTGCGATTCTCCCGATTCCAAACGACGAAAGCCCTACCAACGGCGAGGTGACGATCGTGAATACGATTGGGATCAATAGGTATGCTTCGGTAGCGTGCGGATCGCTGTTCGGCTTAAGAGCGATGCTATACATGAAATACATCAAGAAAAGCAAATCCGTGATGACGGCAGTGGCGATTACCGCAAGAGCGAATGTCGACACTATTCGTGCGATGGCGAACGACACGACGCAAACAACAAGAGCGACGAGCAGCATCCAGAGCAGTACGTAGATCGGATTTTGACCACCACCATCCGAAGAAACAAAGAATGTCGTGGCGAGAACGCCAGCACCGGAGATTACGAGATCTTGTTTCGTTGCATCCTGCAGTTTCAATCCAGCATCCCAATGGCAGAACATGTGTGGTCACCACGTCGGCGCGGGTGACGTGAGCTCAAATGTAAACCCAACTCGCCGACTGCGGTGCACCACTTTGTTCGTCAGGCTACGATTGCCGCCGGCTAGAAGTTGGACGGACCTGAACCATTGTAGCAATCGCTGCGTGGTGATGGGCCATATTGTCAAGCGGGATTACGATGTTAAACCGTGACCACGATTGCGACCAACAAGCGACAGAGGTATCGTCGGTATTGGATGGGCAGATATCTGAATCAGTAGGTTGAGCCAGGCGCGACAGCCAAACCGTAACATCAGGTGCGATCAACAGGCGACTACTGTTCCGTTGCCAATCGATGGGCCACTACGCGAGTCATCCGGCACGACGAAAGTAACTTGCGTTGCAAATCACCAAGCCATCATCCGATTGGAGAAGATGATCTATCAAACCGTGACATCAAGAGCGATCAACAGGAAACAGAGGTCGCGTCACGAAGCGATGGGCCCAGTTCCAGCCACAACGACAGGCGTCGGATCTGATCCGCACTCGAAGATGAATGAACCAACGATCGTGAAGTAGCACGACGAACGGCAGAATTCACGGGGGACGGGCGAAAGACCTGCAAGCAGACCATTGAACACGACTCCCGTCCTCCCGTGCAATTCATGGTTCGTCGCCAATCCGGTCAGTCCGCTCGTTCGGTTCAGAATCACCAAATGTGTTACGAGCAATGCGGGTCAACACGACCATTATAGCAAATACGATTGGTGAACAGACCGTCGCTTCGGCAGCATGCTTTAGCCGTTGTTCGCGCTGGATCCGACGCCAATAGAATTGACCATAGTCGTTAGACCAAGTGTTCAAATCATCCGGATCGTCCCCATCCGTTCGTGAGATCCCGTCCTCGCCCTTTGAATACAGGTGCACGCTAAATTCAGGGTTGTCGCATTCGGCATCCTGACGCATCACCAGCTTGTACGAGTTTCCCCAAGGGTCGTTCAGGCCATCGAGATCAATCGCCAGCTGTTGGATGTCGATATCAGCAATTGTCGCGTGAGGTCCATAGCGTGCAAGCAACGCATCTCTTCCGTACCGGATATCAGCAACTGCCTCTGAATGAGTGTAAGAGACCAACTCCTTCGTGAATGGCGACATGGAGAACCCAGCGAAAGCGATGCCCCAGGCGGGTGCAAGCAAGAGCAGTTCGAGAAGAGAGAAACGCACAGCAACCAAGCTGGAGTGATGAGTGTGCCTATGGTCGACGAACGGCTAGGATCACCGGGCAACGGCGATCGAGTAGAAACTAAAACCCAAAGGCCCCGACTCCGTTGCTCCGTGTGCATCCGATTGTTCGCGAGCCCGGGCGTAACGACAGTATGAAGCATCGTCGCTGCTCGCCAGTGTAACCGATTGGAAGCATGAGAGGAAATTCGGCATCCCCGTCAGGCGTCGGTTGTCCACATCCGCTTGTGTGTGAAATCAAGTGAATCGAAGAACAACCTCGCATCCAATACGAACAATTGCTCCGTGACACCCAAAGCGAATCCCAGGAAACAGAGGTCACGTGACATAGCGATTGGCGACATTGGAGTGTAGCGTGCCAAGTGCCGCTCCCATCAGGCGTTGGTTAGTCGCCATCTGTCAAACCGTCTGCGATCTGAAGCAACATCGACAGGCGATGAGGTTCTTCTGAGCACGGAACAAAACCATCGATCATCGAAGAACCGTTAGCGATTCTAGAGATCGCAGAGAAACAGTGGGCCACACCACCGGGCGTCGGATGGCATCGCGAACGATTGTGGTCACCGAGTTGGCGCGATTGAGGTGACACTAAGTCCCATAAAACCTGGATTCGCCAACTTCGGTGCACCACTTGGTTCGCGAGGTACCCACGACCACAGTCGGCACCGCTTCGCTGCTGACAAGTCTACCCGATTCGAATCTCGAAGGGGAACGAACATAGATATTTCAGCCGGCGGGTAGAGCGTTTGATCGGCTATCTCGGAGCAGAAATCAAACCGTGACATCAAGTGCGATAGACAGGAAACTGATGTCCCATGAATTCCGATGGGCGTTGTTCAAGCAAGACGATCAAACGGTGAATTCACTTGCGATCAACACACACTTGCCACGTGAAATCACATGGGCCAGATTCGGCAGCATTGAATACAGGCGGTGGTTATCGTAGTCACAACCATCCGCGCGAACGGTGACGATCACGTGGTCGCCGCGGTTGACGAGCCACTCCAACAACCTCAACTCGGCGGCTCACGTGCATCGATTGGTTCGTCGATTTAC